>NZ_VOYM01000021.1:0-44131 GCF_013420285.1 Acinetobacter sp. YH01019 | reverse complement strand
TTTAACAATAATATTTTAAGTAATGAACAACAAAGATATTTAATACGACATTCCATGTCGTATGGCTTACGCCAGTCGCTTATATCCTCGTGCTGAACCACGAGGTTTTACGCTCCAAGTGATAAAATTTTATTTTTTAATTTGGGGCTCACGTTATGGATTTTAACGGCTTACTTGACTATATGGTCGAAAAGAAAGCATCGGATTTATTCATTACAGCCGATGTAGAACCGTCCATTAAAATTAATGGTCAAATTCTGCCTATTGGCTCAACCAAACTTCCGGGGCCAATGGTTGGTCAAATTTTAAATTCCATTATGTCGGAAAAACAGCGTAAGGAATTTGCAGATACTCGCGAATGTAACTTTGCGATTAGTAATAACAGCAAATCCGCGCGTTTTCGTGTCAGTGCATTTCAACAACGCGACCAGCCCGGTATGGTGCTTCGTCGTATTGAAACCGTTATTCCAACCATGGACGAGCTGAAATTACCGCCGATTCTCAAAGAATTAGCGATGACTAAGCGTGGCATTATTATCTTTGTAGGTGCAACGGGTACTGGTAAATCAACGTCATTGGCGTCATTAATTGGTTATCGTAATGAAAATACCAAAGGTCATATCATTACCATTGAGGATCCGATTGAATTTGTACACCAACATCGTGGTTGTATCATTACCCAACGTGAAGTGGGTATTGATACCGACTCATTTGAAGTTGCACTAAAAAATACCCTGCGTCAGGCACCTGACGTGATCTTGATTGGTGAGATTCGTTCACGCGAAACCATGGACTATGCCATTGCTTTCGCAGAAACTGGTCACTTGGTTTTTGCGACCCTGCATGCCAACAACGCCAACCAAGCCATTGACCGTATTATCCACTTCTTTGAAGCAGATCGTCACAGTCAGTTGTTTATGGACTTGTCTTTAAACTTAAAGGCGATGGTTGCGCAACAGCTTATTCCAACGATTGATGGTAACTCACGTCGTGCAGCCATTGAAATTTTGATTAACTCGCCATTAATTTCAGACCTTATCCGTAAAGGTGAAGTACATGAAATTAAAGACCTGATGAAACGCTCGCGTGAATTGGGCATGCAAACCTTTGACCAAGCTTTGTATGATTTATATAAAGCTAAACAGATCAGTTATAAAGATGCGCTGAAACATGCCGACTCACCTAACGATCTACGTTTACAAATCAAATTATCGGAAGAAGGTGGCGAACATTTACTTCGTGCCAATTCGAATATTACCTTTGATGGTCAACATTAAGTTTGAGCTATATTCAGAATATAAAAAAACAGACTTCAAAATGAAGTCTGTTTTTTTATTCATTCTAAACTAACAAATGTTAGTTTATTTTTTACGATATGCTTCCTGACAAGCAGGCGCATCGCAATAACCATATAGGTTTAAAGAGTGACCTGTAAGTTCAAAGCCGAACTTTTTAGCCACTTCATGTTGTTCATGTTCAATCACGTCATTGGTGAATTCAACCACTTTATTACAGTTTTGGCACACAATATGATCGTGATGATCTTCTTGCATAATTTCAAAAACTGAATGGTTATTCTCAAAATGATGGCGCTGGATGATACCTGCAGCTTCGAACTGTGTTAACACGCGATACACAGTTGCTAAACCCACATCTTCACCCTGTTCGAGTAAAGTTTTATAAATATCTTCCGCACTTAAGTGATGTTGTCTTGAATTTTCAAGCAATTCCAAAATTTTAATTCGTGGAAGTGTTACTTTAAGTCCAGCTTTGCGTAAATCTTGGTTTGAAATAGGCATGAAAAAAGGTCTCTCAACAAAATTAAAGTTGGAATATGCAACAAAGTTTAGATGCAGTATGATCTATCCTTGGATCAAATGCATCATAATTAATTTGGGATAGTTTAGCAAAATGCAAAAAATCATGCTGACGTTATTCGTCACTTCATTGCTCGTAGGCTGTTCGACCTTGGGCGTTTATAAAGTTGATATTCCACAAGGTACACCATTAACACAAGCACAAGCATCTAAAATTCAGGTGGGAATGAGCCACCAACAAGTCCGCTTTTTGCTAGGTAGTCCAACCATTGCCGATCCCATGAATCCGCTACGTTGGGACTACATTTATAAGTATACCCCAGGAACATATGCTAAAAAAGCCAAGATTCCTGCCGCACACGGTCAACACCTAAAAATCTTCTTCGATCAAAATGGTATTGTGCAACAAGTTGAAGGACTGGAAACGATTCCTGAATCTCAACCAGGCTTACCAGGTTCTAAAGAAGCAATTTTAAATGCGCCACCACTATAGTCGCTTTAAGATAAAAATAAACCCCTTAAATAAGGGGTTTTTTTTATGAGTACAATTGTTTAAAGCGATTACCTCGACAATAACGCCCCACCGGATTTTTCTTCGCTCGATTACGACGAATATCCTTTGGATTAATGGTTAATGCACGATAGATTTCAACACGATCACCGGCTTCTAATACCTGATTTAAGTCCTTTAAACGCGTGCCAAAAATACCAACGGGTAACTCATCGGGCAATTCAACTTGCTGACGAATACCACTTTGTTCAATTGCCTGTAGTGCTGTCATACCAGGGGTAAATGCCAGCGGGATCAAATACTGCTGAGCCTCACCCGCATAAGCAATCCAAACTTGTTCGATGATAGTCATTAGATTAACTGTCCAAGTACAGAAACCAATGCAAGTACAATCGACAATGGCAATACGATTCGTACCGCTATCCGCCAAATATTATAAAAAACTTCACTGCTAAAATTCATAGATTTACGCAAATGGCTTATTTTCATAATCCAGCCTGCAAAGATCGCGTAGATCAAGCAAATGATCAAGCCCCAAACCAATAGCGCTATATTTAATACTGGCACAACTGCATTTAATGTCCACACCAATACAGCAATCGCTAAAACAGCCCATTGCACAATCACTGCTAATTGACGCTGTTGTAATTGTTCACGTGCCATTTGCACCAGTAATGCAGCAGCCGCTACTAGCCCGACAACCAAAGCCAATGCAGGAACTTGCGCTTTTGCAGCAAAATATGCAAATGCAATCACAGCCAACAGTTGCGCAATCCAAATTGGAAATACGGTTTTAGTTGCAATATCTTGTTGTTTTACTGCGGGCAAACTTGACTGCCAATACAATCCTAAACCTAAACCACTAGCAACCAATGCCAATACTGTTGCATTGCCCCATTCGCTAAATTCAAGTGCAGTCATCTTCCATTCTGGCAACGCTGTTCCCATAACATTCGCTACAATTAAAGATGCGATTACTGCAAGCGCGGTAACAATCACCAAGAACTGGCGTGGAATAAAAGAAAAAGCAAATGCAATTACAGCCAATACCGCCAAAATCAAACTATGCGATCCATTATTTAGCGCATGTACACCGACATATTGTGCAGCAGCAGACAACATTCCACCTGCTAAAAATGGAATGAATACGACAGCTAACCAGCCGACTAAACGCCATTTCGGTGAAGCATCAGCATCACGTGTTAGACTTGAAAGCGCTTGAACAGCAGTGGTCTTTGAACGTTTCGCAAGTGCAATTTCTAAATAGCATACAGGCAAAGCCAAAATAAGCATTGTACCGAGCCATAACAGCCAAAAATCTAACTGACGTTCAATCTGAATACCTGTTACTGGTGCAAGCGTTGCAATAATAATAAAAGATAAACAGAATGCCATTAGAGGCGATAACCACTTTGACATCGCATTGTCCTGCATGACAGATTCCTTTAAAAATTCTTGTGCTATTTTGCCTTGCCGAGCTATGAAAATCAAAAACAAAAAGCAAACCACCGTTAAGATGATTTGCTGCGCAAATTTTTTATTAGATTTTAATTTTTTTTATCTCGATTTCACCCTTAAGAAAAGAAACGAGCGAACCAATTTTTACCTTTTTTCTTCTCTTTTTCTTTGATGATACCCATCATATTTTCTTTCACTGCACCTACGTAGTCTGCATCATCGTGTTGAATATGATTAATCAACCATTTAGAAAGCACTTCATGTAGTTCGCCTTCAATCGCTTGACCCATTTCAAAACGATCACGGTAAGATTCAATCTTTTTAATAAATAAATCATGTACACGCTTATGTGGTACACGGTATTTATAACCCGCTTCTTCTTGTAAAGACTCTTCAAAAGTAAAGTGCGACTGTGTGTAATCAATAATGTTTTCCAAAATTTGTTTTACACGGTCACGATCAGTATTAGCGTCAATACCATCGATTTCATTGATGTAATCAAGAATACGTTTGTGCTGATCGTCAATCACATCGATGCCAGTATTATATTCTGGAACCCATTTCATTTTCATTACGACCACCTGCAAATATAAAAGACTTATCACGTAAAATTCATCATATAGATAAAGCACTTAAATAAAAATGAAGTGAAAAGGTTGGTTTTATCGCTTTAACTGCTAATTTAAATGTAATTGTTTGTTTTTATTATGTAAATTTAATTTATCCCGACCATAAAGATCAGATATTTTTTAATCAATTCAATATGTTATAAATATATATTCAATTTTTCTTAATTAAACAGTATTCAACTCTGCATGAATACTGTTCATGTCAAATTAACTGTATTTAATATTGATCTGCGCGTGTGACACGTTTCAACGATGGATCAAGGCGTTCACGTTCTAAACGTTCGATATATGTGAGCGCAGAGCGGATTGGTCGGCCATGCTGAAATAAAATCATTTCGCCAGGTTGATAGGGCTGCCAAACTTCATTTTGAGTTAATGGCTCAGTCGTAATCACAGCTACACGGTCATCCGCTGTCGTAACTTCACTAAAATCCACTTCTACATCTAAATCAATAAGCTGTGCGGGCTGAAATGGATATTCACGCACGAGCCAATGTAATTTGGTGATGGCATAACTAAATAAGGCTTGCCCATTAGATAGACAAAAATTAAAAGTACCATGCTCAGCAATTTGCGGAGAGATCTCTAATAGTAAATCGAAGATTTGATCCAATGTAGGTTCGGTATAGCCGAAACGTTTCACCAGTTGTTCAAGCAAATAACAAAACGCCAGCTCGCTGTCCGTATTACCGACAGGGGTAAAACGACCAGTCAGCTCAGGCTGAAAGCCATGCAAGTCACCATTATGCGCGAATATCCACTGTCTACCCCATAGTTCACGACTAAAAGGGTGTGAGTTTTCGAGGTTGATTTTACCTTGCGTGGCTTTACGAATGTGGGCAATCACATTACGTGATTTGATTGGGTAATTACGAATAAGTTCCGCAATCGGTGATTCTACAGCAGATTGATTGTCGACAAATAAACGACAAGCTTTATCTTCAAAAAAAGCAATACCAAAGCCGTCACAATGATCTGATGTGACCCCTGCTCGCTGCGAAAAGCCCCGAAATGAAAAAGTAATATCGGTGGGTGTCGCACAATTCATTCCGAGCAGCTGGCACATGTTCTATCATCAAGCTAGTAAATCTATGATTTCACTATTGTGCATGACCTTTTTAGCACTTGTAAATCGTTAAAATCATTGCTGATGCTATTTTTGTGCCTTTGTCGTCAGATTACATACTTCATCATTGCATTTGAGTCCAACAGCTATTTGATAAATAATAAAAAAGCCTCAAATGAGGCTTTTTTATTATTTATCAAAACATGCTAAGCATCTTAAGCTTTTTTCACATTCGCACGGTTGGTAATCAGCGTCCCTACACCATGATCAGTAAAAATTTCAAGCAATGTCGCATGTGGAACTCGACCATCGACAATATGCGCACTGATCACGCCACCTTTTACTGCATCTAGCGCACATCCGACTTTAGGAATCATGCCGCCATAAATCACGCCAGTTTCAATCAGACGGTCAACTTCTTGCGTGGTTAAACCAGTTAATAAGTTTTTATTTTCGTCCAATACGCCTGTGATATTGGTCAATAAAATCAACTTTTCCGCGCCAAGCGCTTCAGCCACTTTACCAGCAACAAGGTCAGCATTGATGTTGTATGTATTGCCTTCTTCATCTACACCAAGTGGCGCAATCACAGGAATGAAATCACTTTGTGTGAACATTTCAAGCACATCAGTTTTCACACCAACCACTTCGCCTACTAAGCCAAGGTCGATTTGTTGCACAGAACCATCTTCGGTAGTTTTTTCCATCAATAATTTTTGTGCACGAATCAGGTTGCCGTCTTTACCGGTTAAGCCAATCGCACGACCACCGTGTTTGTTAATCAAATTCACGATCGATTTATTCACGCTGCCGCCCAACACCATCTCTACAACTTCCATCGTTGCAGGATCTGTTACACGCATACCATCAATACGGTCAGACTCACGACCCAGCTGTTTCAGGAATGAATCAACCTGTGGGCCACCGCCATGCACGACAATTGGGTTTAGACCGACTGTTTTTAACAACACGATATCACGTGCAAATGAGCTCTCAAGCTCAGGATCAGTCATGGCATTACCACCGTACTTCACCACCAGCGTTTTACCCGAAAAACGTTGAATATACGGTAAAGCTTCCGTCAGGATTTGTGCCTTGTCGATGCCGGTATGTTGATGTGGCATTTGCCTCTCCTTATTGAGCATCTAATATGTCTTGAGCAATCACTGGATATTGCTCTTTTAACATGGAAACAAACAGTTCTCGTATTTCCTGTAAACGCTCTGGATGATCGGCATCAAAGCGCACTGTGAAATACTCCCCTGTATTCGATGCTCGAATGATGCCAAATCCATCATCAAAATCAAGACGTATCCCATCGATTTTACTCATTTGTGCAGAAATCGCCTGAGATTTTTCCTCAACATGTTTGAGTAGCTGTAAGGGATCATGGTGATGAGTGCTGATATAAAGATCTTCTGTACCAGCGCGTTCAGGGTAAAGTGCTAAGGCTTGGGAAAGTGTTAATCCTTTATCCTGTATAAACTCAATCACTCGTAATGCCGCATAAAGACCATCATCGTAGCCTGCGCCACGTCCATCGTTAAATACATAGTGGCCAGCATATTCGCCACCAAAAACAGCTTTGGCTTGCGATTGGGAAATGTACTTTCGTAAAAAGCTACTTCCTGTTCGAATCATAGTGGGTTGTCCACCCATGCTTAAAACTGTGTCACGAATCATGGTCGAGCATTTCACATCATAAACCACTTCAGATGTAGGCTTAGCCTCCAAACAAATCTGCGCAAATAAACATAACAAACGATCTGCCGAAATGATTTGGCCTAATTCATCCACCAATACTAAGCGGTCACCATCACCATCAAGTGCGATACCAATGTCAGCCTGTTGACTAAGCACCATCTCACGCATTTTTTCTAAATGTTTAACTTGGGATGGATCTGGGGCATGATCTGGAAAATGGCCATCAGCATGACAACGCAAAGCGGTCACCTGCCCGCCCAGTTTATTCAAAAGTAATGCAGCACAATGCCCAGCAGAACCGTGCATGCCATCGATTACCACATTAAAGGGTTGTCGGATATGAATATCATTTAAAATATATTGTTGATATTGCGAACAAAACTCTGGGCGAATCTCATGTTGAGGCAACGCCTGCATTAACGGATTTTTTTGTGGTATGAAAATGTGTTTTGCTTCTTCAGCAACCTGCTGAATCATTGCAGGACAAGGCGGTTCCCCTTGAATAATCCATTTAATACCATTATCTGACTTTGGATTATGGCTTGCAGTCACCATAATGCCATTGCCTCCAAATTGACGTGCAATGTAATACAGCATTGGACTTGAGCAGCAGCCAATGATTTCGGCATCAATATGATGATGTAAGCAAACATCTTGAATAATTTGAGCATAATAAGGACTGGTCAATCGTGCGTCATAACCAATTGCAATACGGTATTGATTGGCTTTTTTATATTGCTTCACTAATCCATGTGCAATTGAATGGACAATATCTGCATTCAGCAGCGATACTTTTCCCCGAATATCGTATGCACGGAAAATATGTGTAGGAAAATTGAACAGTGAACCCATAGTACGTTCTTCTAATCATGCTTAATTTATTGCTACGTTCAATTCTGTGTTGAATTTGAACCTTCAATTAAATTATGAAAACCTGAAAAAGGTGTAGCGTTTTTATAACAAATTAATTTAAGAATCAATTAATAAAAATTAAACAAATGATAAAAAACAATTTATATTATTGCAAAATGTTTCTTAAGATTAAAATACTTTTATTAAAAATATCCGAAGCTTAGAAGCTGAATATTCTATACAACTTACAAAACTCAGAGATTCTCTAAACAATTTATTTTAGTGATAGATGACAGTATTTTATATTTCAATCTGTACAAAAATAGTTAAGCTTGTTTCAGAACGACATCAATTGCATTCAAATAATTGATTTTTGCCGTAATAATCGTTAACCAATACGCATAATCAACCAAATAAAAAACAGATCAAGAGCAAATTGAGATCAACAAAGCTCTACAATTCATTTTCTCTGATAAATTCGATGTATCAATTAACTAAAAAAGGGCAATTTTAATTGCCCTTTTTTAGATCAATTTATGCATATGAAAAATGATGACAATAATTGATTTTTCTTAGACTGTTAAATGCAACTACTTAGTTTTTACCCGTGTGTCCAAAACCACCTGCACCACGCTCAGTCGCTTCAAACTCATCCACAATGTCAAACTGTGCTTGAACTACAGGAACCAAGACATATTGAGCAAGACGCTCACCTGGCTCTAAACTGAATGCAGTTTGGCTACGGTTCCAAACCGATACCATAAGCTCGCCTTGGTAGTCCGAATCAATTAGACCAACAAGATTACCCAATACGATACCGTGTTTATGACCAAGACCCGAACGCGGCAAAATTAAACCTGCAAAATTACTATCTTCGATGTAAATCGATAAACCTGTTTTAACTAGAACAGTTTGGCCTGGTTCAATGACTGTTGTTGCTTCTACACATGCACGTAGATCTAGGCCAGCTGAACCTGTTGTTGCATAAGTCGGCATAGGCCATTCTGTACCTAAACGTGTGTCGAGAACTTTAACTTGAACTTTCATGGTTCATTCCTGTTTCAATAAAACGAATTTCAAAAATAAATAATATTTTCTACGCTTTAAGCTTTAACGCTTAATCAGCGCACGTAAATTTTCTAAATAATGCTGTGCTTGCTGTTTAGGATCGATATCACCGGCCAGTTTTTTCTTGCGACCTAACCATTCCAATTCATCCTGTGGAAGCTCGTCCAAGAAACGGCTTGGTGTCATCTGACGCATTTGACCACCCGCTTTACGCTGCTCAGCCAATGTCATGGTTAAGCCTTGACGTGCACGGGTAATACCTACATACATCAAACGACGTTCTTCCTCGACAGTATCCGCAGCGATTGAGTTTTTATGCGGTAGAATTTCTTCTTCCAGGCCAATCAAGTAGACAAAAGGAAATTCCAAACCTTTCGATGCATGCAAGGTCAACAAATTGACTTTATCGGTATCTTCTTCTTCTTGTTGCTGTTCTAACATATCGAGCAGCACCATTTTACGAATCACACTTTCTATGTTCTTTTCATCGACATCTTCAGCTCGGTTAATCAAACTTTGAATGCTGCTATAAAGTACTTCAATATTATCCAGTTTGGTTTTTTCCTGCGCTGGCGTTGCTGCCGACTCTTTCACATAGTCGATATAACCCGCTTCAATCATCATGCGACGAATAATCGGTACTGGCTCATCATCTTCTAACAATTCACGGGTAAAGGTTGAAATAAAGTCCGCAAATTCAGCCAATTGTGTTGTAGCTTTTTTCGGAATCGCCATACTCAAGCGCTGATCACCTGCCGCACTGAGTAAAGATAAATTACTCTCTTGTGCAAACAGTCCGAGCTTTTCTAAAGTCACAGGGCCAATGGCACGTTTTGGCGTATTGATAATTCGTAAGAATGCACTGTCATCTTCAGGATTGATGATCAAACGCAAGTAGCTCATCAAATCCTTAATTTCGGCACGAGCAAAGAATGACTGACCGCCCGATAATTTATACGGGATCTGCATTTGGCGAAGCTGCGTTTCAAGCGCACGCGCTTGGAAGTTTCCGCGATACAAAATGGCGTAATCTTTCCAGTTTTTACCATTCATCAATTTATGTGTGATCAAGTCTTTAACAACACGTTCTGATTCATCGTCATCATTACGACAAGTAATCACACGAATTACTTCACCATGACCTTTATCCGACCATAATTTTTTATCAAAAATATGTGGATTATTGCCAATCACGGTATTTGCTGCTTTCAAAATACGACTGGTCGAACGATAGTTCTGCTCTAACTTAATCACTTTTAAGTTACGAAAATCTTCGTTCAATAACGCCATATTTTCGGGCTTCGCACCACGCCATGCATAAATAGATTGGTCGTCATCACCTACTGCAGTGAATTGCCCCATCACGCCCACGAGTAATTTCACCAAAATATATTGCGCGGTGTTGGTATCTTGATATTCGTCCACCAATAAATAGCGGATACGATTTTGCCAACGATCACGTACTTCTGCATTTTCCTGCAACAATCGCGTCGGCATCACAATCAAATCATCAAAATCGACAGCATTGTATGCACGTAAATTTCGCTCATATAGTTGATACAGATGCGCAAATTGAACATCTTCAGCCGTTTCACAGGTGGTATGTGCTTGCTCAGGTGGAATCAGATCATTTTTCCAATCTGAAATCATTTTCATGGCCTTGGCAATGAGCTCTTTACTTTCCGCACCCGACAAATTATCGCGGTGCATTAAATCCATCAAAATACGTTTGCAATCATCTGCATCTAAAATAGAAAAATTATTTTTCAGTGGCGTATTTTTTAATTCCAAGCGCAGCATGTTCAGCCCGAAATTATGGAATGTAGAAACCGACAGCCCTTTCGCCTCTTCACGGCTCATTAGCTTGGTCACACGTTCCTTCATTTCACGTGCGGCCTTGTTGGTAAAGGTCATCGCGGTAATACGGTGCGCAGGAATCCCACAATGCTTCACCAAATAAGCAATTTTACGGGTAATCACCGATGTTTTGCCTGAACCTGCCCCTGCAAGTACTAACAAGGGTCCTTGAGTGTATTTCATTGCTTCAAGTTGCTTGTCGTTCAACTGACTTGCCAGTGACATAGTCTTTCCTCTTTTTAATCCGAGGATGATTATAGTCATCTGAACTCATCTTGCCTAATGCAAAATGTGTTTTATCGGTCATTAAAATTGGCATAAAAAAAGCCACCCGAAGGTGGCCTTTATCTACGCAACTAAATTATTTAGTTTCGTAAACTGAAATTTCTACGCGACGGTTTTGTTCACGACCTGCAGCAGTTGAGTTATCCGCTACTGGAGAAGTTGAACCGTAACCACGTGCAGTAATACGAGTTGAAGAAATACCTTGAGACGCTAGGTAGTTTTTCACTGAGTTAGCACGGTTTTGAGACAATGGGTTGTTGATCGCATCAGTACCAGTGTTATCTGTGTGACCGTGTACAACGATTGCAAGTTTGTTCGCAGTACCATCTTCACGTAATACTTTAGCAACGTCATTCAATGCAGATTGGAACTGAGATTGAATTGTTGAAGAGTTAGTCGCGAATGTTACTGATGGCATAACTAGGTTGATTGAGCCATCTGGATTACGGCCTACATCTACGCCAGTACCAGCAAGTTCTTGTTTAAGACGTTTTTCTTTCTTATCAAGAAGAAGACCAGCACCACCACCGACAACAGCACCGATTGCAGCTGCTTGACCCATTTTGTCTTTGTCAGCATTCGAGTAAGCAATACCCGCGCCTAAAAGAGCACCAAGACCAGTACCGATCGCTGCTTTGTCATATTCCATGTTTTGGCAACCAGTAAGTGCCAACGCCCCAACTACTGCCGAAATTACTAGTGCACGCATTGCATGCCTCCTTCTTTGTGTTTTGTTGTATGGTTGAAATGATGAAGTAAAAAAAATGGTCCGACCATTGATTTTTTGTTAATAATAAAGCGTTTATTTACAATTTGTAATATGAACTCGAGAAATAATTGTTAAATCCATCACAATTTCTTCACAGTTGAGCAGATGCTCTTTTTTATTTAATCAACTCGAACTATATTTGTCTGAATCAATCATAATTAGGACGATTTCCGTCAGGACTTTTTTATATGTCATCTCAAAGCAATAAGCAACCGACACTAAAAAAAATTAGCAAAGGATTGACTGTCGGATCTGTCATGACAGGAAGCACATTTTTTCATGGGCCTCCTGTCCTTGCCCTAGGTTTAACCAAACTTTTTAAAAAATCTCGTAAAGTCGATGAAACCAATATCAAAATTACCAACAGCTGGTTAACAGTTAATAACTGGTTGATTGACAATGTTTTACCTAACACCCAATGGGATATCACGATTGATGAAGATTTAGATCTTAATATGCAAGGTCGCTATTTAATGACCTGTAATCATCAAAGCTGGGTGGATACGACGGTCAACCAATATTTTGGTTTAACCCGTATGCCATTGACCCGTTTCTTTACCAAATGGGAACTTATTTTTATTCCCTTTGTTGGACAAGCCTTCAAAATTTTAGGCTTCCCGATGATGAAACGTCACAGCAAAGAACAGATTGCAAAAAATCCAGAGCTTAAATACCGTGATATGGAGGAAGCACGAAAATCTTGTGAACAACTGCTCAGTCAGCCATTTACCCTTTTAAACTATTTAGAAGGTACGCGTTTTACGCCGGAAAAGCATGCTCAGCAACAATCTCCTTACAAAAATCTGCTTAAACCCAAAGCAGGTGGATTGGCACTTGCACTGAATATTTTAGGTGATCAAATTGATGCACTCGTTGATATGACAATCATCTATCCGAATGGTGTCCCAGGTTACGGTGAGTTTTGGCTTGGTGACGTCCCGCGTATTGCCGTTGATTTGCGCAAGATTGAAATCCCTGAGTGGGTACTTGGCGGTAATTATGAAGATGATGCTGAATTCCGTGAAAAATTCCAAAACTGGGTAGATCAACTTTGGACCGAAAAGGATCAGTTAATTGATCGTTTAAAAGCTCAGTATCAAGTGAATAAATAATTAAGAAGAAACTTTATATGACGCAGAACACACAGCAACAAAACAAAAAGTCGAAATACCATCAGGTCAATCCAAATAGCTGGTCGTTTAAGCTGTTCTTGGTCTATGACACTTTTATGGTGTTCATTATTGTTTTTAACTTGTTCTGCCTGTGCATGAACTTTTTCTTAATGAGCAATTTAGGCAGTTGGTTCTTTAATAGCATCCATCTGCCAGATGTGCTTAGTTTTTACCGCGAGCATTTACATCCTTGGGTTATAACCACTGAAGCGTGGTTTATCATCTTCTTGATTGTAGAATTAGTGGTGCGTTGGGCCTATGCCATTATCAACAAACATCATCAACGTTGGTTTTTCTTCCCATTTATTCATTGGTATGAAATTTTAGCCATTATCCCCCACCTACGCTTTTTACGATTATTCCGTGCAGGTGTCATCGCTTATCGTTTGTATGAAATGGGCTACCAAATCATCCCTTCGTCTATTCAAAAGAAAGCCTTATTTTATTATCGCGTGATTATGGAAGAACTCTCTGATCGTGTGGTATTAACGGTACTCGATGGGATTAAGCATGAGCTGAATACCAGTACCACACATAAAGATTTGATTAGCAATGTGGTACAGCACCATCGTGATTTGTTTACACAAGTTTTGGCCGAAATTTTACAAGAAAATTTAACCAAAGAATTACGTGCCGAGCGAGACCTAATTGCGAAAAATGTGGGACAAATTGTCAGTCAAGCAATTGAAGATACTCCAGAACTGACTCAGTTACTTCGACTCATTCCGATTGTGGGTAGTCGTATTGAACAGCAAATTCAAAGTATTGGTCAGCGTTTGGGAGAAAACATTACTGAAGGTTTGATTTCACCATTGGCTTATCCAAATCAATCGACGCAAAGTAAACCTAACTTTTATTTAGATATTTCGAATCGAATCACTCGTATTGAAATTGAAAATAATGAAAAATTAGATGAATTGGTTCGTTCAGCTGTTTTTGAAAGTTTAGAAGCCATTCGCAAACAAGTTAAAGTCAAACAATGGCAGCAAATTATGCAAGAACAAGACCAAGCTACAGAATAAACACTCAGTCAAAAATAATTAGCAACATCCCTAGAGTATTGCTGGAAATTGTTCTAGGATTTGCTCTATTTACAACATAACTACTTCGGCACAATAGCAATAGTTAGAAGTCTCAAGGATTCAATATGGCTGATATACGGATAAAAGGCAAAATGGTCAATGCGATTCGCATTCACCTCGATACCAATGATCATGATGCGATCCGCCAGCAACTCACTCCAATGTTCCAAAAAGCATTTCCACCTGGAACACTCGCTGTTATTGAAAGTACTGTTGATCAAGAGTTGATTGCGCTCATTCAGCTTTTAATTAGCCTAGATATACAGCCTATTGGTGTGACAGAAGGTCCTTTATCGGAACAAGCACGTGCGATTCAGTTCCCTGTTGTTCCAGCAGACCGTCAACTTCAACAAGTGAAGCCAACACGTGAACAAGTGGTTGAAGAACCTGTTACTGCTGCGCCTGTAACTGAAGATCAGCCGGTTGTTACCGCAGCACCTGCAATTCGTCATATCACCTCTTATCACAATGAAATATTGCGTACTGGTCAATGTATCGTTCAAGATCATGGCGATATCATTATCAATGCAGGTATAAACAGCGGCTCTGAAGCAATTGCTTCAGGAAATATACATATTTATGGTAGCGCGCGTGGTAGAGTCATTGCCGGAGCGGGTGGCAACCATGCGGCACGCATTTTCTGTCACTCTTTAGAAGCAGAATTAGTTTCTATTGCAGGGACATATTGCGTGGCAGATGATATTCCACCCCATGTGGTAAAACAGCCAGTTCATATTTATTTGAATGACCAGCAAGAGCTAGTATTTGAAGCTTTGCAATTTTAATGTATAAATAAGCACCAAACCCCTATTAAAAAAAGGGGATTTAAACCATAACAGGAGTGGATTCGGTGGCGAAAATTGTTGTCGTAACATCAGGTAAAGGTGGCGTAGGTAAAACAACTACAAGCGCATCTTTTGCAACAGGTCTTGCCCTACGTGGCCACAAAACTGTTGTGATCGACTTTGATGTGGGTTTACGTAACCTTGACTTAATCATGGGCTGTGAACGCCGCGTTGTATATGACTTTGTGAACGTATTAAATAACGAAGCTCGATTACAACAAGCGCTTATCCGCGATAAAGATATTGAAAATCTCTACATTCTTCCTGCATCACAAACACGTGACAAAGATGCGTTAACTGATGAAGGTGTAGCACGTGTAATGGACGAACTTTCTCAAGAGTTTGATTACATTATCTGTGACTCACCAGCAGGTATTGAGCGTGGTGCAATTTTGGCGATGTACCATGCCGATGAAGCAATCATTGTGACCAACCCTGAAATTTCTTCAGTACGTGACTCTGACCGTATCATTGGAATGTTGGATAGCAAAACCAAAAAAGTAGAAAACAACGAAGGTCGTATCCGTAAACACCTATGTATCACACGTTTTAACCCTGAACGTGCAGATAAGCAAGAAATGTTGACGATTGATGACATTTCAAAAGATATTTTACGCGTACCAACTTTGGGTGTAATTCCTGAATGTAAGAGCGTGCTTCAAGCATCAAACGAAGGTAAACCTGTAATTCTCTTTACTGAAGAGTCAGCGGGTCAAGCCTACGATGACTTAGTGGCTCGCTTCTTAGGTGAAGAGCGCCCTTACCGTCATATTACGGTAAAACCTAAAGGTTGGTTAGCACGTCTATTTGGAGCGTAATCATGGCAGGATTTTGGAGTAAACTTTTTAGCAACGACGAAAAACCGTCTAGTGCACAAACGGCAAAAGATCGTTTAAAAGTCATCGTAGCATCTGAAAATGGTTTAGGTAAACGCCTGAGCCCTGAAAAGATTGACATGATGAAAAAAGAAATCATGCAAGTGGTTAACCGCTATGTTCGTGGTGTAGATGAACAACATATTCAAATGTCTGTTCGTTCAGAAGCGAATATAGAAATGCTTGAAATGAATATCAATTTGCCTGAAGAACGTTAATCTGAATTCTGATTAGTCAAGCATATTGAATCAAGGCAAAATATGAGGCTGGATCAGTAAAGTGCTGCTTTACCCAGCCGTAAGACGAGAAGCTTTGCTTCGAAGTAGCTGAATCATTAGTTTCTACTTTACCCAGCCGCAAGACGAGAAGCTATCCTTCGAGTTGGCTGGATTAGTTTTATTCCTTTGTGAGATCAAAAGCTTTGCTTCGAGTAAACGGGATAACTAAGTATAACTTTTGATCCAACCCTAAAATGAGTCGCTTAACTTAGAGATGGCGAATAAAACCATTTTACTTGCGTACTCATTTTTGCCTTTTTTATGATTAAACCAGCAAGGAGATTGCGATGGCATTATCTCAGCCAGCAACGTTCAATGAAGAATGGTCAGACGAGCGTGTATTTGCCTACTTAACTCAGCTTCCCCCTGAAGGAGTGAATGGCGACTTTCACGTACTCTACCATGCATTCAAACATATGCGTCCGAATGACTATGAACGTCTTTTGACTCAGTTTGTTGCCGATGGCCGTGATGTAAATGCAACCAATCCTGAAGGTCAGCGCATCCATGATGTGATTGCACAGTACCCACGTCAAAGTGCGGGTTTCCTTGAAGTATTGGCAAAATTTGCTTAGCTGCGAATCTTGCAACAAGCCTGCATCATGCAGGCTTTTTTATTAACTCTTTTATTAAATCTAGCACTCTCTACCCTTTTTTCAGTTAATGCACAATCAACATTAAAACTGGGAAAATCAAGCCAAAACCAATAGTCTGCACGCTAATAATCGCAGCCATTAGTTGCGCATCCCCTTGATAGTAGCGCGTTAAAATATAGGACGATGATGCAGTCGGCAAAGCAAAAAATACCACTAAAATTATCCGTTCAAAATCAGTTAAACCCAGACAACTACTTATCACATAAGCCAAACTCGGCATTAAAACTAATCGCCCAATCGTATTTAAACTCAGACGACGTACATCTGCACGCATCTGCTGAAACTGTAATGCCGCTCCCACAGACAATAAACCCAAAGGTAAACTCATTGCCGCCAATATTTTTAGCAGCTCGGTTAAACCATTAAATAAGGTGAGACCTGATAAATTAAATAGAACACCGACTACACAACCTAGAATGAGCGGATTTTTCGCGATAGAAATACAGGTTTGTCCAAGCTGTTTAACGCTGATATTGGAAAAAGACAGGACAGAAATGATATTCACCAAAGGAACAGCCACAGCAATCAACATCGCAAACATTTGCATGCCTTCTGAGCCAAACAGCGCCCCCATTAATGACAAGCCAATATAGGTATTAAAACGAATATGACTTTGTACATAAACACCAAAACGTTGTACTGGGATATGTGTAAATTGCTTAATACCCCAAAGTACTGCACTTGCGATTAATGTACCTAGCACTAAAACAGTGAGCATGCGCGACACAGTTTGCATATCCAGTTGTACCGCAGATACATTTAAAAAAAGCAGCACAGGAAACATAATAAAATAATTCAGTTTCTCAGAATTGGCCCAAAATTCATCTTTAACAAACTGAGTCCTTTTTAGCACATGTCCCATCGCAATTAATGCCACCAAAGGGAATAATGCCACCACAATATTCATGCTTTTTTTGCCTTGAAATAGCGGATCTATTTCATCTTTAACCGTTCATGGTGCACAATATAATCCTCATCATAATTCATACCAAAATGAGTGATTCCTCATGGCAATGACATTCTCTCAACTCGAAATATTTGTCAAAGTCGCAGAGCAACATAGTTTTACGCTCGCGGCGCGCCAACTTGGTATTACTCAATCTGCGGTATCGCATGCTTTAAAATGCTTAGAGCAACATTGGAATGTCAGCTTATTTAGCCGTGAGCAAGGCGCTATTGCCCTAACACATATCGGCCAACAACTTCTACTACACGCAAAGGAAGTACTCAATACAACACAAATCATGCAGCAGGAAGTAAATGCCGTTCATGGTATCCAACAAGGAACTTTAAGAATTGGTTCTTTTGGCTCCTCTAGCTCAATCCACCTTTTACCTGAACTTTTAAAAGCCTATCGTGAACGCTATCCACATATTGAAATTTTTGTCGAGGAAGGCACCGATGCGGAAGTATCTCAGTGGATTGCGGAGCGACAAGTTGATGTCGGTTTTGCTGTTCTTCCAAAATCGCAACTGGTCACATTCCCACTGATAAAAGACATCTTTATTGCGCTCATTCCGGATTCATTTGAAGTCGCGCAACAAGCTAAACTGAATATTCAAGATATTCAAAACTACCCTTTTATTATGACCCGTGCAGGTAGTCAGTCTCATGTGGAAAAGTTACTGCAACAACATCAAATTCAACCCAAAATCACCTATCAAATGTCGCAACTTTTAACCATTTTAAATATGGTGAATTTACAAGAAGGTATCGCTATCGTTGCAGATATGGCTATGCCCAAAGAATTATTAGCTTTACATCCGCATGTGGTGAAACGTCCACTTTCACCTAATACGCAACGACAGATTGGACTCGCAGTTAAAAATCAACAATTAATAAGTCCAGCATGCAAAGCCTTCATTGAATTAGCTCAGCAAAAATTTTATCAATCAAATTAATTCAGTACTAAAAAACCTGCCGAAGCAGGTTTTAGAGAAAGATCTAATCCAATTGATTAAACCAAAATGTCACGCTTACCATTTGGTCCCATACCACTTACGATACCATTTTCTTCCATTTGGTCGATGATACGTGCAGCACGGTTATAACCGAGGCTAAATTTACGTTGCAGCGAAGAAGTAGAAGCTTTACGAGTTTCCAGTACAAAGCTAACGCATTGGTCATACAAAGCATCTCGATCTGAGCCACCGTCCCCATCCTCAAAGCCGCGAGAAGTTGGTTCTTCGTCGTATGGCGTCAGAATCTCATCCACATAGTTTGGCTCGCCACGTTCACGCCATGCATCACAAATACGGTTTACTTCATCGTCTGAAATAAACGCACCGTGCACACGTTCTGGCTCAATCTTACCTGGCCCAAGGAATAACATATCCCCATGACCAAGTAAGTCCTCTGCACCGCCGGCATCCAAAATGGTCCGTGAATCCAATTTACTATTTACCCGCAAAGCTGCACGCGTTGGGATATTAGCTTTAATCAAACCTGTCACCACATCTACAGTTGGACGCTGTGTCGCTAACAACAAATGAATCCCTGCAGCACGTGATTTTTGAGCCAAACGCGTAATCATTTCTTCTGCTTTTTTACCCACTTGCATGATCATGTCAGCAAATTCGTCGGCAACAATCACAATCAACGGCATCGTTTGTAAACGAGGTGCACGACTTTGTGTAGCAGAATCATCTGGCTTCCACGTTGGATCAATCAGATCTTCACCATTGGCGATCGCTTCTTCAATCTTACGGTTATAATCTGTCAGCTTACGCACTTTCATCAAAGACATCAGCTTATAACGACGCTCCATTTCATTCACACACCAATTCAATGCACTAACTGCATCTTTCATGTCGGTCACGACTGGTGTCAATAAATGTGGAATATCGTTATAGTTGGCAAGTTCTAATTGTTTTGGGTCAATCATAATCAAGCGCAGCTGCTCCGGCGTGTATTTCAACAGCATCGAAAGCAACATCGCATTTACAGCCACTGATTTACCAGAACCTGTTGTCCCTGCTACAAGCATATGTGGTGCTTTAGCTAAATCGGCCAAGACTGGATTACCCGAAATATCTTTACCCATTGCCATACTCAGTAAGGCATTTGGATCACGATAAGCAGGTGTTTCTAATAGTTCAATGAGGCGAACCATTTCACGTGAGCTATTCGGCACTTCAATCCCGATATAGGGTTTACCCGGAATGACCTCAACCACACGCACAGAAGCCATGGACATTGAACGTGCCAAATCACGCGAAATATTAGTGACTTTAGAGGCTTTCACACCCGGCGCTAAATCAAGTTCGAAACGTGTGACTACCGGCCCTGGCTGTGCTTCAACCACTTTGGCCTTGACGTTAAATTCTTGTAGTTTAATTTCTAAAAGTTCAGATAATCGAGCCAATTGTTCAGCGGTAAAATTCACTTTTTTATTTGGATCAACTTTATCCAGTATCTCGAGCCCCGGCAAAGTAGGTAAATCTAAACGTTTTTGCGCAACCTGCATAGCGCGTGACATCGGACGACCTGCTGCATCCGTTAATGGTGCATCTAGATCGAAATCTTCTTCAAGATCAAATTCGTCAGGCTTACCAGCAGTTTCTTGCCACACTTCACGGAATACATCTTTATTTGAACTGATTAGGGCTTTTTCATCTTCAGTGACAAAAGTTTGAGGCTGGGTATTAATTTCAGCACGTACTAATGGACTAGATTGAGCATAGCTGCTGGCTGTGCGTACAGGCTGTTCTGTAACTGGATTTGAACGTGCTGCTACCACGTCATCTTCAACCAATAAATCATCTAAACCATCAAAATCAGTTTCTAAAGCGATATTCTTTGGTTGCGCTGAATTAAAAGTTGCAGTTTGAGTCACTGCTGAAACAGCCGCAACAGCTGCTACTGTACTTGTAGGCATATTAGGAGCTGACACATCAGCTTCAGAAATATTGAATGGACTATGCATATCAGTTGCTGTTTTACTATTCGGAACAGCAGCTAACAGCTCATCAAATATTTCATCATCATCCCAGTCCACTGCTTTTTGGTTTTGGACAGGCTTTTCAGCAAAAGATTGCTGTACATTCGGCTGTGTTTCAACCACATTTTGAAAATGTGCAGTTTGTGGCACAGGCTGTTCTTCTTCGGCAGCTTTTAGTAGTGCATCGATATCTTGTTTATGACGTTGATCTTCATTTGAATTCAATGCACGCCAAACTTCACCTGAAGAGACAACACGCTTACTGTCTTGCTCTAGCTGATGAGCTTTCGCAATCGCTTGTTCTAATTCTTCATCATCTTGCTCATCAACAAAACTTTCTCTCTGTTGCTGTGCATTCAATTCTTTATCAGCAATATCATCAAATAATCGCTCTGCAACACGATCTCGCACAATCGGATCGACATCTACGCCATGATGTTCATTTGCTGCTGTTACCGATGCAACTGTTTGTTTTGGTGTACTTGTTACCACATCTTTTTTAGCCGTAGGAACAGTACGATCAAATGCTGTGTCCCCTTCAGGCACATTGCGATAGAACAAATCTTGCAAATATGCAGGCGTTGCTTTCAGCGTTACCCAAGTTTTGTTCCACTTAATACCAAAAGCAAGCGTGAACAGCATGATCCAAAATGCGATCAGGAAGATTGCAGCACCATAGACAGTGAGGATTTGCTCTAAACTTTGCCCAAGTTCATAGCCAATAATACCGCCAGAAGCATTTTCAAGCGTATCTTCAGGAACCGTCCAAAATAAGAACAATAAGCTTGACGTAGCTAACAGAATAAAGAATTGCGCAGCATAACGAAACGGTCGGTTTAGAAAGCTACGTGGCCACCACACTTGTATCGCTTCTATAAACAGATACAACGGAATCAACAGGCTGGCCCAGCCTAAAAATCCAAAGAGTAAATCAGCAATCCACGCCCCTGCGACACCACTGGCGTTGGACACTTGCTGAGTATCACTGGATAAATGCATCCAACCTGGATCAAATGGTGTGTATGTTACTGTTGCAAGGAACAGATATATCCCAAATGAGACAAGGAATAATGTCATTATTAAGCGCTGTGCATAAGCACCCGACACCGCTGTCATATACGATCCTGTAACCAATTCTTCATAAATGTTTTTGTCATTAGCCACAATATAAGTGGGCTGAATCTGAACCCAATATTATGCACCTGTTCAGTTAAAAAAGATGCAAGATAATTTAGGTATAGTTGTTAACTCTATTCTATATAGCTCAAAACGATTTCAATGATCAATAATATCGACTTTAATCGCACACAAACGTTCTAAACTTTGACGTATAATTCCACAAATTATCATATAAAAAAAGGATTCTACCGATGAGCGCTCGTCACTCACGTTTGATTATTTTAGGTTCTGGCCCTGCAGGTTACAGTGCTGCAGTATATGCTGCACGTGCTAACCTAAAACCGACTCTGATCGCGGGCATTCAATTGGGTGGTCAACTTACCACAACAACTGAAGTAGATAACTGGCCAGGTGGTGCAGAAGGCTTAACAGGTCCTGCCCTTATGGAACAGATGCAAGCGCACGCAGAACGTTTTGGTACTGAAATCGTATATGATCATATCAATGAAGTTGACTTAAATGTCCGTCCATTCGTCCTTAAAGGTGATATGGAAGAATTTACATGTGATGCTTTAATTATTTGTACTGGTGCAACTGCACAATATTTAGGTCTTGAATCTGAAGCTGCCTTTATGGGTCAAGGTGTAAGTGCTTGCGCAACTTGTGATGGTTTCTTCTACAAAAACCAAAAAGTAATGGTTGTTGGTGGTGGTAACACCGCGGTGGAAGAAGCACTCTATCTTTCCAATATCGCTTCACACGTAACTTTGGTTCACCGTCGTGACACATTACGTTCTGAAAAAATTCTTCAAGATCATCTTTTTGCTAAAGAAAAAGAAGGCAAAATCAGCATCATTTGGAATCACCAAGTGGATGAAGTGATTGGCGACAATACTGGTGTGACTTCTGTGCGTATCAAATCAACACAAGATGGCTCAACTCAAGATGTTGATGTGACTGGTATGTTTGTTGCAATTGGTCATAAGCCAAATAGCGGTATTTTTGAAGGCCAATTAAACTTACGTGATGGTTATATCCAAGTTCAAAGTGGCACAGCGGGTAACGCAACACAAACCTCAATTGAAGGTGTTTATGCTGCGGGTGACATTGCAGACAGTATTTACCGTCAAGCCATTACATCTGCAGGTTCTGGTTGTATGGCAGCATTGGATGCTGAGAAATATCTTGATGCTCTAGGCAAATAATTTCAGCATTAAGTTAATCTTTCGCAGATCAAACTTAAGACCAAGAAGCCGACCATCAGGTCGGCTTTTTTATGTATGATAAAAATACCTGTACACAACTGAGTAGAGTTTTCATGCAGATTCTCCCACCTTCAGAATTCATTTTTCCCGATCCCATTGACGTTGATCCCGAAGGTGAAGGTTTAATCTGCATTGGTGCTGACCTATCTCCTGCTACATTGTTTGAAGCCTATCGAAATGGTTTATTTCCTTGGTTTTCAGAAGGTGAACCCATTTGTTGGTGGAGCCCTGAACCACGCTGCATTATCCACCCCGAAGATTATTATCCGAGTAAATCACTGCTGCGTAACATGAAAAAGTTGGATTATAAAATTACTGTAAATCATGCGTTTGAAACAGTTATTCGTTCTTGTGCCTTACCACGCAGCTACGCCAATGAAACGTGGATATCAGAAGATATTATTCAAGGTTATTGCGCCATGTTTAAGGCAGGTTATGGCTACAGCATAGAAGTTTGGGAAAATGATATGGTCATTGGTGGCTTATATGGTATCAATATCGGCAAAGGATGTTTTGGCGAATCAATGTTCAGTACCCGAACAGATGTCTCTAAAATGGCATTTTATACGCTCATGTTGATCGGACAAGAAAATCAGTTGCCTTGGATTGACTGTCAATTGGTGAATGATCACCTATTAAGCTTAGGTGCGAGTACACTTTCTCGCCAACAGTACCTTAATTCGTTACAAGATGTTGTAAAACAACCTGCTATCGATTGGAAAAAGTATCAGGACAGTGTATTTTCAAGTAAAACAATAGCGCAATGGGCTCGGCTCAGCGAATGAAAATAAAAGAGGGATACTGCGATGAACTCATATCAGCCCAAATCCCTGCTGAATGAATTACAGTACTACATCACGCCTCCGCATGATTGTAGTTACCTTGAAAATAAATCGGCACGGATGGTTTTTCTTGACCCTGTCCATCGCATTGACGTGGTCACATTATCTGAATTATCCCGAATGGGCTTTCGTCGAAGTGGCGATTTTGTCTATCGTCCTGAATGTCATCTTTGTCGCCAATGCTTATCTTCTCGTGTTCCTGTAAATGAATTTGAAATGAACAGCGTGCAAAAAAAAGCATGGAAACGTAACCAAGATTTAACTGTAAAGATTAGCAAACCGAAAGATGCAAGTGATCTGCATTATGCTTTATATGAACGCTATATCAACGAGCGTCATGCCGATGGTGACATGTACCCACCTAGTCAAGATCAATTTGAAAAATTCCTGATTAACAGCTGTACAGACAGTTTCTTCTTGGAATTGTGGAAAGATGATCTTTTAATTAGTGTTTCAACCTGTGATCCTTTGGATGATGGCCTCTCTGCGGTATATACCTTTTTTGATCCCGATGAAGGTCGCCGCTCACTAGGTACATTTGCCATTCTCAAACAAATTGAGCATGCCAAAAAATTAGGCTTACAATATGTGTATCTCGGCTACTGGGTGCCCGATTCACAAAAAATGAATTACAAGTCGCAATACATTCCTTTAGAGCTTCTACTTGATGGGCAATGGCGTCGACTCAATCGCCCATTAACCCAAGACGAGATAAGTCAATTGGGGGATTCCCTGATGACGACCTTACCTTCAGGTTGGAATAACCCCATTATCAAGTAAAATGATTTTCATTTTAAGTTAAAAAAATCACGGCATGCTCAATACATGACCGTGATTTTTTTAACTTAACCCAATTAAGGCTTCTTCAATAATTATTTAAATAATGCGGCAAAGTCATCACTACAAGCCCGAACCATAATAATGGCATGCTCACGTGTTCCATCCGGATTGGGATAGTAATTCTTTCTTAGGTCGATCTGATGGAAATCAGATTTTTCATACAGTCTTACAGCTGCAACATTACTTTCACGTACTTCTAAAAATATCTGTACAGGATTATTTTTTAATAAAGCAATCGACTCATCCAGTAATTGATAACCTAGACCCTTCCCTTGCTGTGAAGGATGAATGGCCATTAGGAGCAAATTTGCTTCATCCACTACGGGTTGCAAAATACAAAATCCGACCACTTGACCTTGTCGTTCGATCACTGTGCTTTGATATGAATCAATCGATTCTTCAAACTGCTTCAATGTCCAAGGATGGCTCTGCACCAGCTTTTCTATTTCAAATACTTGCTGCACATCGCTATGCTGCATCAAACGAATCATCTTCGTTTATCTTTCATCAATTGCGGAAGTCGCATTATAGGAACTTTGTTCATAAAGTCGAATAAAAAAAAGAGCGATCTTCATCGCTCTTCACAAAAAGTTACCACAGCGCTGTGATTAAAGTCCCAAATATGCTTTCCATGTTTTTAGCAAACCATGTGTATCAATATCATTTGGGTGAAAACCAGGTTTAAAGTACATCAACATTTCTTTGCCCATACCCGTAATAATGCCTTTTGATGGACTATAACCATAGGTATAAATATCTTTCAAAGCAGCGAAATTTAGTTGCTTATCTTCTTTAAGCAAACGTGCCACAAAATAGCTCTGTACAAAGAATAACGTGACCATTGCGCCAACTAATGAACCCGTGCGTAAGGCATAAGCCTTGAAACCTTTACCAAATACGCCTTCAAAGACATCGTACGCAACAGCTTTATGTTCATTCTCTTCAATTGCATGCCATAACCACATATTTTTCATGGTTTCATCTGCCATCAATTCCTGGATGTGTTTATTCACCAATAATTGAGATGCAATCGTTGCTGTAAAATGCTCCAAAGCAGTGGTTGCTGTTAAATCCACCATTTCTTGGGTAATTCCAACGGGTTTACCAATACGTGCAAATACTTTACGTACACCTTGGATTACACGACCTGTGGCTTTATCAAGCGCTTCTACATCATGACCATATTTCTGAGCCGAAGCATTGAAGCCTTCATGTTCTTGTGTATGCATCGCTTCTTGACCAATGAACGCACTGATCTCTTTTTGCAATACCTCATTGTTTTTAATGGCTGGGTGCTGTCTCACAGCACGAACACTGTCAATAAAGAACATTTCACCCGCTGGAAATAATGCAGATAAAGCAGTCATAAAATGCGTTAAACCCGCAGACCCATTCATCCAATATTCAGGCACAGCATCGAAATCAAAATTCATACGACGAACTGGAAAGCTCGCACCTGCGCGATTGGTAATCTTTACTTTAGCATTCATGCAAAAACTCCTACTGAGTGAATACATCACTCATTTATTATTTGTTTTGATGTTTTTTATATTAAGGAATTATTGAATGTTTATTTGTGCAGATAAGGACAGTGAATTATCAGTTAAGGACAGCTTTTAGAATTATTGTTAGACAATCTTTATATTTAATTGAATTTGAATAAAAAAAAGCGCCTCAAAGAGGCGCCTTTTTTACACAATCAGCGATTATGCAGTTACTTTAGCAACTACACCAGCACCAACTGTACGACCGCCTTCACGGATCGCAAAACGTAGACCTGGATCCATTGCGATTGGGTGGATAAGCTCTACTGACATTTCAACGTTGTCACCAGGCATTACCATTTCCACGCCTTCTTTAAGCGCGATCGCACCAGTTACGTCCGTAGTACGGAAGTAGAACTGTGGACGGTAACCGTTAAGGAATGGAGTATGACGACCACCTTCTTCTTTAGAAAGTACGTATACTTCAGCGTCGAATTTAGTATGCGGTTTGATTGCACCTGGTTTAGCAAGTACTTGACCACGTTGAACGTCTTCACGTTTAGTACCACGTAGAAGAACACCACAGTTCTCGCCCGCACGGCCTTCGTCAAGAAGTTTACGGAACATTTCTACGCCAGTTACAGTTGTTTTAACTGTATCTTTGATACCAACGATTTCAACTTCTTCGCCTACTTTAACGATACCAGTCTCAACACGACCAGTTACTACTGTACCACGACCTGAGATAGAGAATACGTCTTCGATTGGCATAAGGAATGGAAGATCGATAGCGCGTTCTGGCTCTGGAATGTAAGAGTCAAGCGCTTCAACAAGAGCAACAACAGCTGGCTCGCCGTATTGACCTTGGTCACCGTTAAGAGCTGCAAGAGCAGAACCACGGATAACTGGAGTGTCATCACCTGGGAAGTCATAAGTAGAAAGAAGTTCACGAACTTCCATTTCTACTAATTCAAGAAGCTCTTCGTCGTCTACAAGGTCGCATTTGTTTAAGAATACAACGATGTAAGGTACACCTACCTGACGAGAAAGAAGGATGTGTTCACGAGTTTGTGGCATTGGACCATCAGTCGCAGCACATACAAGGATCGCGCCGTCCATCTGAGCAGCACCAGTAATCATGTTTTTAACATAATCGGCGTGGCCCGGGCAGTCTACGTGAGCGTAGTGACGAATAGTTGAATCGTATTCTACGTGTGAAGTATTAATTGTAATACCACGTGCTTTTTCTTCAGGTGCAGAGTCAATTGCAGCGTAGTCTTTCGCTTCGCCACCAAAAGTTTTTGCACATACAGTTGCAATTGCAGCTGTTAAAGTTGTTTTACCATGGTCGACGTGACCAATTGTACCCACGTTAACGTGTGGCTTATTACGTTCGAACTTAGCCTTAGCCATGAGATCTTCCTTTTTAAACTACTCATGCAGGGATACTGCATGAGCACTTGGTTTTTAACTATGAATTAGTTTGGGCTTATAGTAATCGAAAGATTACTCGTCGTCACCTTTTTTACCGCCAGCTTGGAACTTAGAAATGATGCCTTCAGCCACGTTACGTGGAGTTTCAGCATATTTAGCAAATTCCATAGAGTATGTCGCACGACCTTGAGACATAGAACGCATATGAGTTGCGTAACCAAACATCTCAGCAAGTGGAACTTCAGCACGGATCGCTTTAGTACCGCCAGGAAGATCGTCCATACCTTGAACCATACCACGACGACGGTTTAAGTCACCCATGATATCGCCCATGTAGTCTTCTGGAGTTTCTACTTCAACTTTCATGATTGGTTCAAGAAGGATAGGATCCGCTTTCATGAAACCGTCACGGAACGCGTAAGAACCTGCCATTTTGAACGACAATTCGTCAGAGTCGACATCATGGTAAGAACCGTCGAACAATGTCGCTTTGATGCCAACAACTGGGTAACCAGCAAGGACACCATTCTTCATACGTTCTTGGATACCTTTGTCTACTGCACCGAAGAATTCTTTAGGTACTACACCACCAACAACTTCTTCAGCGAACTCGTAGTCTTTTTCTGATTCAGGATCAAGCGGTTCTAAACGTACGTATACGTGACCGAATTTACCTTTACCACCAGTTTGACGTACGAACTTACCTTCTTGCTCAACAGATTTTTTAATCGTTTCGCGGTAAGAAACCATTGGTTTACCAATGTTCGCTTCAACACCGAATTCACGCTTCATACGGTCAACGATGATGTCAAGGTGAAGTTCACCCATACCAGCAATAATTGTTTGACCTGATTCTTCATCAGTACGCACGCGGAATGATGGATCTTCTTTTGCCAAACGACCTAAAGCAACTGACATTTTTTCTTGGTCAGCTTTAGTTTTAGGTTCAACTGCAAGTGCAATTACTGGCTCTGGGAATTCCATACGCTCTAGTGTAATTACGTGGTTTTCGTCACATAATGTATCACCAGTAGTCGTGTCTTTAAGACCTACACATGCCGCAATGTCGCCCGCACGAATTTCTTCGATGTCGTGACGATCGTTAGCGTGCATCTGTACGATACGGCCAACACGTTCGCGTTTCATTTTCACTGGGTTATAACACGGGCTACCCGCTTTAAGAACACCAGAGTAAACACGTACGAATGTTAAGTTACCAACGAATTTGTCGTTCATGATTTTGAACGCAAGTGCAGAGAACGGAGCATCGTCAGACGCTTCACGAGAACCTTCAGTTTCGTCTTTGTCGTCAAGAATACCTTTGATCGCTTCTACGTCAGTTGGCGCTGGTAAGAATTCAATAACAGCATCCAACATACGTTGAACACCTTTGTTTTTGAACGCAGAACCACAAAGCATTGGTTGAATTTCGTTCAGCAATGTACGCGCACGAATACCACCAATGATTTCTTCTTTAGTCAACTCGCCTTCTTCTAGGTACTTGTCCATGAGTTCTTCTGATGCTTCCGCAGCAGCTTCAACCATGTTTGTACGCCATTCTTGAGCAAGCTCAACTAGGTCAGCTGGGATCTCACCGTATTCAAACTTCATACCTTGAGATGCTTCATCCCAGATAATCGCTTTCATTTCGATAAGGTCAACAACACCTTGGAAGTTTTCTTCAGCACCGATTGGAACAACGATTGGCACTGGATTACCGCCAAGACGTGTTTTAACTTGTTCAACAGCACGGAAGAAGTTAGCGCCAGTACGGTCCATTTTGTTAACGAACGCGATACGTGGAACTTTATATTTATTAGCTTGACGCCATACAGTTTCAGACTGAGGTTGTACACCACCTACAGCACAGTAAACCATGCACGCACCGTCAAGAACACGCATAGAACGCTCAACTTCAATCGTGAAGTCAACGTGTCCCGGTGTGTCAATTACGTTAATACGGTGTTGTTCGAACTGGTTGCCCATACCTTTCCAGAAGCATGTTACAGCTGCTGAGGTAATAGTAATACCACGTTCTTGCTCTTGTTCCATCCAGTCAGTTGTAGCTGAACCTTCGTGAGTTTCACCTAACTTGTGGCTCTCACCTGTGTAGAACAAAATACGTTCAGACGTAGTTGTTTTACCAGCATCAATGTGCGCTGAGATACCAATGTTACGGTAACGAGAAATTGGGGTTTGACGAGCCATGATTTCTTGCATTCCTAAATTTTGTTGTTTAAAACAGGACGCTTTAAGTTGCTAGCAACTTAAAGCGTTTTAATGACAAATTGGTGACAACCAACCTGTCAACTTCCTGATTAGGGCCTGTTTTATTTGCTTAGAAACGGTAGTGAGAGAATGCTTTGTTGGCTTCAGCCATACGATGCACGTCTTCACGTTTTTTAACCGCTGCGCCTTTACCTTCAGATGCATCAAGCAACTCACCAGCAAGACGTAAAGCCATAGTTTTTTCAGAACGCTTAGCAGCAGCATCTACTAACCAACGCATAGCCAAGGCAGTACGACGGGATGGGCGCACTTCCATAGGAACTTGGTATGTAGCACCACCAACACGGCGTGCTTTTACTTCGACCATAGGACGAACTTTTTCAAGCGTAGCTTCAAAAAATTCAACTGGGTCTACTTTTGATTTTTCTTGAACGCGGTCTAAAGCACCGTAAACGATACTTTCAGCAATAGATTTTTTACCATCTTGCATTACGTGGTTCATGAATTTAGCGATTGTTTGGCTGCTGAACTTAGGATCCGGAAGGATTTCTCGAGCAGCGACTACGCGACGTCTTGGCATTTTAAACTACCTATAAATATGACACTTCAGGTTTATCCAGCATGAGTACAAAGTGTCGTGTACATTTCGCTGGCCTTACTACACGTCGCTTGAATTTCACAAAATTAAATGCAGAAATCAGACAAGCGAGACGATAAAGGATTGCGGTCTTGCGTTCTTAAGAAGTTAATCTAAAAAGATTATTTCTTAGGACGTTTAGTACCGTATTTAGAACGAGACTGGTTACGATCTTTAACACCAGCGCAGTCTAAAGAACCACGAACGGTATGGTAACGTACACCTGGTAAGTCTTTAACACGACCACCACGGATAAGAACAACACTGTGCTCTTGTAGGTTATGGCCTTCACCACCGATATAGCTAGAAACTTCGAAACCTGAAGTTAAGCGAACACGGCAAACTTTACGCATTGCTGAGTTAGGTTTTTTAGGTGTAGTTGTGTAAACACGTGTACAAACACCACGACGTTGTGGACAAGCCTTCAACGCAGGAACTTTTGATTTTTCAATCAAAGTTGTACGACCCTTACGGATCAACTGATTTGTTGTTGCCATTTGGCAAATCTCCCGTTAATTAAAAGCCCCAAAAAATACTACTTTTTGAGGGCATGCAATTGTAAGCGAAGACTTAATTTTGGTCAACATTTCAGTGCCATTGAAATCTAAGTGTTTACACCTATTGCACACTTATTCGCCTGCAAATAAGTGGTTTAATTTTAAACAGGTTCATCTGGTTTTTTTGTAACTGAATCTTCTTGTTTCACTTTGGCTTTTTGTGCTTTTGCTTTAGGCTTTGGCTCAACCTCAGCTAACACTTGCTCTTCTTCAAGATCTAAATCCGCAGTAAATTCTTCACTTTCACTAAGAGCTGGCTTTTGCGCTGCAACAGGTTGATGCGGCTCAACCACTTTTTTTGCCAGTGAATCCAAACCTTCAAACACTCGATCTTCCTGATTCGACTGATCATCAACAGCTTTTATGTGGGTCTTTTTAGTGACTTTAACATTACGAATACTGTCATGCCCTTCTACTTCAACCACTTGATCCAATACAGGTTCAGCACCACCTAAGCTTTTCGCTTTAATAGTTTCGATACCTTCTAATAATTTAGGTGTCGCCTGTGCCAACAATTCAATTGAACGCTCATAGGCATGTAAAGGCGGAAGTGTCAGATCTTGGTGCTGAATAATGTACTGACGTGCATTCGAGAAAACTTGTTGTGCTTTTTGATTCACTTCATCAACCAAACGGCGACTATAAACCGCACTGATCCCCGCGCTTGCAACAGGCGATAATCGTGTAATTTGATTCAACAGTGAAACCTTAGGTAATTGGTTCAGCCATGCCCATTTGAATTGACCCTGCTCATCCAGCACGTACTTTTTCAGTGCCGCAGCATCAGTATCTGAACCCAACATTTGTTGCAATTGGCTAAGATCATTGGTTTGCAAGGTATTGGTTAATGCTTTAACAGCCATTAACAATGTTTGCTTTTCAGCAATTAAACTTAGATCAACCTGCTTAAAAATAAACTGCACAATGTCTTGATCTGTTTCTTTGCTCAAATCAAAGCCATAAGAACGTCCAACCTGATAGATCACCCGAAGTGTCATTAACAAAGATGCAGGGATATCAATTGTTGAACCCAGCAAACCTGTAGCACCCGTGATTGCACCTTGTATAGAAGCAATCCATTTGTTTTGTTCAGCCAGTGCCTGACTAATGCGATGAGAACGATCTACATCTTGGGTTAAGACTTCTAAGTCTCGTACACCCGCTTCATCAAGTACCGCATCCACAGAAGACAATTCAGAGCTAAAATGATTCAACTGATCAAATAAATAGTCAGAAATTTTATCGGTAAATTGTGGTGCGACAAAATTCGCTACATTATTAACAGTACTAAAATGACGACCAAGCAGTTGCCTAGAAACATTCGGCACATGTTCACGTAAAATTTGTTGCGGATTGTCATATTTTTTAACATCAAACAAGCCTGTTTGATGTGACTGCCCTTCTAAAGTTTGTCCATTTTTTTGCGGCTGTATAACCTTTGTTACCGACTCTGGTGCCACATGATTAATAATTGACACCCCTGTAGAACTGAGCTTTTTAGCCACTCCAAAGGCATTTGAGAGCAAACTATTGGTTGGTTTATTATTCGATTTCGCCATTCCCGACCCCATTCTAACTATTCTTGAAATTCTTGATAAATACTAGGTGTAGTCAAACTTTATCACAACTTGAATATGTATCTTTTAGTTAAGATTTTCATAACAGCACAGTAAAAGTACATAGACAAAAATTGGCATAGGATTTGCCATAAGAATTCAAAATGCTTTCTGCTATTATTATTCCATTCAAAATACATGAGTCAGACTGTGTAGATGCCCTCTCCTAAAGGCTATTCCACATCTCACTCACTACTCGCTATAAAGGATCTGTAGATGAAACGTGTTGTAATCACTGGTATGGGCATCAACTCATGCATTGGTAATACATTAGAAGATGTTACTCATTCTTTGCAAAACGGGATTTCTGGAACACGTTTCAACCCAACTTATGCAGAACTCAATTTTAAGAGCCATGTAAGCGCTGCAGCCGAACAAAATTTTGACGGAATTGACCGTCGTTTAAAACGTTTTATGGGCGTTTGCGCAATGTATGCATATAACGCGGCTGTTGCTGCTGTTGAAAATGCAGGCTTGACTGCTGAACAACTTGCAGGTAATCCACGTTATGGTATTACTGGGGGTTCAGGTGGTGGTTCAACCGCTTCTGTCATCGAAATGAATGAACTACTACAAACAAAAGGTGCACGTAAAGTTGGCCCTTTCTTTGTACCGCGTAACATGACAAACACGATCACTGCAAACGTGGGTGTAGCCTTTAAATTACAAGGTATTGCTCATACCATTACCAGTGCTTGTGCAACATCTGCTGATGCAATTGGCTATGCATACAATATGATTCAACTTGGCAAGCAAGATTTAATGCTTGTGGGTGGCGGTGAAGAAGATCATTGGTCTCAAAGCCTGCTGTTTGATGCAATGGGGGCATTGTGCTCTAAATACAATGAAACTCCTGAAACTGCATCACGCCCATACTCTGCTGACCGCGACGGTTTTGTGATTGCTGGTGGTGGTGGTTTTGTAGTGCTTGAATCACTTGAACACGCTCAAGCACGTGGCGCAAACATCCTTGCTGAAGTTGTCGGTTATGCTGCAAACTCCGATGGCGCAGACATGGTTGCACCAAGTGGCGAAGGCGCAACACGTTGCGTACTTATGGCGCTTGAAGAAGCAAAACAACATGGTGTAGACAAAATTGATTATGTAAACACCCACGGTACATCTACACCTGCTGGCGATATTACTGAACTTAAAGCAATGGAAAATGCGTTTGGTGTAGGTAATGTACCACCACTTAGCTCAACCAAATCTATGACAGGTCACAGCTTAGGTGCGGCAGGCGTACAAGAAGCCATTTATTCTGTATTGATGATGCAAAATGACTTCATTGCACCAAACATCAACGTAACTGAGCTTGATGAAGGTGCAAAACCTTTTGATATCGTACTTGAAAAACGTAACACAAAACTGAATACTGTGATGAGTAACAGTTTCGGTTTCGGCGGTGTAAATGCCTGCCTCGTTTTCAAAAAATGGGAAGGCTAATCCGCCCAAGATAGGGTGATTTAATGGATGCTCCTTCTGATGCTTTCTTGTGGTTAAAAGCATTACATATTATTGCTGTGGTGTGTTGGTTCGCTGCGTTGTTCTACCTACCACGGCTCTATGTTTATCATGCGATGAGTGATGATGCTACCAGTCACCAGCGCTTCCAGATTATGGAACGCAAGTTGTACCGAGGTATAATGTGGCCAGCGATGATCGCCACACTCATCACAGCCCATTTTTTAGTTGATTGGGGGGATGCAACCCGCCATTACCACGAAGCTTTATGGTTCTACCTTAAAGTTGGCTTAGTTGGTCTTTTAGTAATTTATCACTTAGTATGTGGTTATTACCGTAAAAAGCTGATCGAGAATGCACACTATAAGTCACATAAATTTTGGCGTTACTTTAATGAAATGCCAACATTAATTCTTTTTGCAGTTGTAATTTTAGTGGTTGTTAAACCCACCTTCTAAATTTATTCTCCGCAAAAAACCTCCAAATTGGAGGTTTTTTTATACCTATCAAGACTAAATTTATAAAAATTAAATTCAAGCTCTTTTCATATCGATTTCGCATTCCAGTACATCAACATTAATACCCAATCAAGTCACTACGTTGAACACCCTAAAAAGCACAAAATTCAAGATCTTCAACTTTGATGATTATTTATCATACCAATTACATGTTCACCGATTATGTCTATCACAAATTATTCATACAAAAAAACCGCTGACTCAGCAGCGGTTTTCACTCACCAACAATTAAGCAGGAATACGAAGCACTTGACCTGGGAAAATGTCATCTGCATTCTTTAACAGCGGACGATTCGCTTCAAAAATTTTATTATATTGATTTGCATCACCATAAAATTCTTTTGAGATTTTCGATAAGCTATCACCTGATTTCACAGTATAAAATTTGCTTTCAGGCTCTGGACTTGCAACTGTGAGTTGATCATCAACTTGCGCCACATGATCAATATTACCCACCGCAAGAATAATTTTTTCACGATCGGCTTGGCTCTGCACTTGACCCTTAACCGTTGCCAAGTCAGATGTACCGTTATAACTCACAGATAAACCTGTAACAGGTAAACCTAAGCTCTTAACGTGCCCCAATAGCTTATTTGCGATTTCTTGAGCAGAAGGCTCTGATGGTGTTGCAGGAGCAGCTTGTGGCTCTGCTGGTGCTGTATTCTTTTTACCAATACCTTTTACAAAATCAAAAAGACCCATGTTTTTCTCCGTTGTTTTACTGTTTTTCAAGATTAAATTATTTATGAAACATTCTTTTTATAGCTAAAAAATAACCTGTTTTGAGTTGCCATTGGTGACATAAACGTAAGTTAATGTAAAAAACATCTTAAAAAAATATAGGTATAAAAAAAGCTGCCAAATGACAGCTTTTTAAATCAGCATCGCTGAAATCTTAAATTAACCTAGTTTTTTAGAAACGTAGTCAATTGCAGATTGCACAGTAGTGATTTCGTTTGAATCTTCATCAGGAATAGTAATGTCGAAATCGTTTTCGAAAGACATAACTAATTCAACTAGGTCAAGAGAATCTGCACCTAGATCATCCATGAAAGAAGCTTCGTTTTTGATCTCGTCTGCTTTAAGACCAAGTTGTTCAGCTACTGCTTGTTTTACGCGTAGTTCGATATCGCTCACAGGAATTCTCCTCATTGCTTGTGGCGTTTTTAATGCCGTTAGTTTAATTGAATCTAAATCGTTTTGAAAGTTTATACTTAAGCGCTTAGCTCATGTATAAACCACCATTTACATGTAATACAGTCCCAGTAATGTAACTTGCCTTTTCGGAAGCCAAGAAACTTACGGCATTTGCGATATCTTGCGGCTCACCCAAACGGTTTAAAGCCACTTGATCACTCATTTTTTTACGAATTTCTTCGCTCAACTGTTCTGTCATTTCTGTTGCAATAAAGCCCGGAGCCACTGCATTTACAGTGATTTGGCGGCTTCCCATTTCTTTTGCAAGACTGCGACCAAAGGCCTCAATCCCCGCTTTCGCAGCAGAATAATTTGCTTGCCCAGGGTTAGCAAAATGCGCAACCACAGAACTAATATTAACAATTCGGCCAAAACGTGCTTTGGTCATACCCTTTAAAACACGTTTAGAAAGTCGATAAACGGCTTTTAAATGAATATTGAGAATATCATCCCAATCATCTTCCGACATACGAAGTAACAAATTATCTTTGGTTATACCCGCATTATTGACTAAAACCAGTACTGAACCATAGTTCTGTTCGATGTCAGACACAAGTGCATCAATCGCAGTTGCATCACGTACATCTAAAACTTTACCTGCACCATTTTCAGCAAAAGCAGCAGAGAGTTTTTCTGCACCTGCCTCTGAAGTAGCCGTACCAACAACAAAATAACCGTCTTGAATTAATTGCTGAGCAATTGCAGCCCCAATCCCTCGGCTCGCACCTGTGACTAAAGCAACTTTGCGTTCTTGTGTCATGCAATTTTCCCTTCTGCCACTAAAATGGCATTCAGCGCATCTTCCATACGAACTTTAGTGTCCAGTGGAAATGCTTTTTCAATATTTGGTAAACGTTTTGCGAGATTCGCAAGGACATTACCTGGACCACATTCAGCAATATACTGAATTCCCTGATCTTGCAGATACTGCATAGTCTTTGTCCACTGCACAGATTGATACAATTGTGCAGTTAACGCCTGACGTAATTGCGCTACATCTGTCGCGATTTCAGCGCCTACATTTTGTATTACAGGTATAGTCGGCATCTCAATGGCAGTTTGTTCCAATGCTGTTGCGAACTGTTCTGCAGCAGGCTTCATCAATGCGCAATGTGATGGAACTGAAACTGGAAGTGCAATTGCTTTACCCCCATTTTCCTTTGCCGATGCCATAACTGCCTCAACCGCATCTTTGTCGCCTGCAATAACCACTTGGCCTTGCGCATTATAATTTGCAGCATTAACAGAGCCTTCAACTTGGGCGCAAAGCTCAATCACTTTAGCATCTTCAAGTCCAAGAATGGCAGCCATTGCACCCTGACCTGCAGGGACAGCACTTTGCATCAACTGACCGCGCAAATGTACCAATTTCACTGCATCACCCAAGCTCATCGCACCTGATGCAACTAAAGCGCTGTATTCACCCAAAGAATGGCCTGCCAAGTACTTCGGCGCAACGCCGCCCAGCTCTAACCATACACGCCATAACGCAATACTTGCAGTTAATAATACGGGTTGAGTAAATTCAGTTTGATTTAAACCTTCGCCACTTTGTGCAATATGCCAAAGATCAAAACCGACAGCTTGAGATGCTTCTGCAAAAGTTTCTTGCACACCACTAAACTGTTCCGCAAGCTCTGCGAGCATGCCGACTTTTTGTGAACCCTGCCCTGGGAATACAAAGGCAGTTTTAGTAGCTTGAGCTGCTTGCTCGAGTTGTTTAGCAGACATAAAAAATCCTTTATCAAGATGGCTTATTTTTTGCCGTTTGGACATAAAACAAACACAATCTCATGTACGCTTATTTCAGGGACGGAAATTTAACACTTAATTTTTGACTTGGTAATTGCCAAATGCAACAAAAACACGATACAAAAAAAGGGAGCTTAACGCTCCCATTTTTTCTACTAAGCTTGACGCTTAATACATCATCAATTATTCAGCAGATGCTTTAGCGAATAATTGACGACCACGGTAGATACCATCTTTAGATACGTGGTGACGACGATGAGTTTCACCAGTAGCTTGGTCTACAGTTAATGCATTCTCAGTTAAAGCGTCATGTGAACGGCGCATGTCACGGCGAGAGCGACTTTTACGGTTTTGCTGAACGGCCATGATGGCTCCTTACAAATATCGAAAAAATGGATCAGAACAAATTCAGTTGTCTTATACTTCACAGTATAACACAAAAATTAGTTAAGTTTACCCTTCAAACCTGCCAAAACATCAAACGGGTTATCCCGTTTTTCTTCAACAAGCTCTTCTACGGCAGGTTGATGCTTATGTTCACAAAACTCATGTTTCGGAGACAACGGCATCAACAATAACAATTCATCTTCTATGAGTGCGAGTAAATTAGCAGTCGCAGGCGCATCAAAGCTTCCTTTAACTGTTGCTTCACTTTCACCTAGAACAATGAAATCAGCATCCTCATCCAAGCGCTCTATCAGTGACTCATCATCCACAAGAGCTAGATGAAAATCTGAAACAAGTTCAAGTTCTACAGTATCCAGACAACGCTGGCATTCTACAGGCACTTTTGTTTCAACGTGACCATCTAGCCATACAACGCGATGATATGCATCCATTGATAGCTTACAGTCTATGTTAATCAATTGATCATCAATTGATCCAACAGCTTCACGGGATATTCGAACAAAGCGTGATAATGGCAGTTGACCTGTCCATTTGAAGCCCTGTTCGGCCCATTTAAACGGCTCTATCTGTGCCGGAAAGGTATTTGCTGACATAATTAAGGCGGCAATTCTACAAATTCATCAGTACTCTGTCAAAGATTAAGATACAATTTTGTACTTATTTAGACAGACCTATTGGGTAAATTAAGTCATGCATCTGTTGCAGCCGCAAACAGAAGTGAATATTTCATCACTTGTTAGCACAATTTCAACCATCGATTCTGACATTTCAACCGACCAAGTGCAACTCTTGGACTGGGAGAAACTTTCTACAGAAGCAGAACAAGTTGATTGGCTCATCTTACACTTTAATTCTTGGTTTTCCCACCTGAATGTGACATTAGTCAAAGGTGATTTTGAACCCGAATATTTCCCAGCGAGTGAACACGCTCCTGCACGTATTCAATTTGCCCATGGCTTTTTCAATAGTGCCTTGCATGAGATTAGCCATTGGACCATTGCGGGTGATAAACGTCGCTTACTTCCAGATTTAGGCTATTGGTATGCACCCGATGGCCGTACAGCCGAACAACAAGCCTTATTTGAACAAGTTGAAATTAAACCGCAAGCCATTGAATGGTTATTCGCCCAAGCCTTTGGTAGAAAGTTTCGTGTTTCTTTAGATAACTTGACGGGTGAAGGTGGCAATGGCAGCAGTTTCAAAGACAATGTATATGCTCAACTTCAGCAATATTTTAGTGGTGAAGCAAAATTACCACGTGACGCACAACACTTCATTTCGTGTATTTGTGCTGCAACGCGCGCTGGCAAAATGTTACAAGCGAATGAATTTAAGCGTGAAATGCTTGATTAAATTATACAAATTGGCACTTTTTCAGATTGCACAATGCAGATCGACAAAGACATAATGGCATGAGCACCCAATAATAAGAGGAAAACGATATGTTACATTTGAGAATACATCCGGAAAATCCTCAACCACGCTTAATTACTCAAGCAGTGGAACGCATTCGCGCTGGAGATGTAGTGGTTTACCCTACTGATGCTGCTTATGCCATCGGTTGCCAAATTGGCAACAAGAGCGCTATGGAGCGCATTGCCCAAATTCGTCAACTTGATGCTAAACATCAATACGCCATTATTTGCGCCGATTTATCTGACATTGCCACTTATGCCAAAGTCGACAATGCCATGTATCGTTTATTGAAAAATAATACGCCTGCAGTGACCACGTTTATTTTGCCTGCGACCAGTGAAGTACCTCGCCGTTTAATGCATCCCAAAAAGAAAACCATTGGTTTGCGTATTCCAAGTAATCCGATATGCCAGTTGTTGCTGAAAGAGCTAGATGAACCACTTCTTACATCTACCCTCATCCTACCTGGGCAAAGTGAACCGATTGACGATCCTTATGAAATTGAAATGCAGATTGGTAAGCGTATTGATGTATTGATTGATGGCGGCTTAGGTACACTGAACACTACAAGCATTGTTAATTTGGCTGGCGATTACCCAGAAGTAATTCGTCGCGGTGTCGGTGATGTGAGTGCTTTTGAATAAGCACTCCACGTTTGCCTTACCTTATACAGCGTAAAGTTGCATAAAGTCTTTTAAATGAATTTTCTGTTGCCCATCACCATCGAAATTGTCGGGTTTTAGCCACGCCTGATAGGCTTGGAGAATATCATTCCACTGATGGTCGAGCATCGAAAACCATGCTGTATCGCGGTTTCGACCTTTCACGATCACATGTTGGCGAAATAAGCCTTCATATTCAAAACCGAAACGTAATGCTGCCTTTTTTGATGGCATATTTAAATCATCACATTTCCATTCTACCCGTCGATAACCCGCCGCAAAACACGCTGCAAGCAGAAGGTAAACGGTTTCAGTGGCAGCCGTTGAACGTTTCATAACATTTGAAAAATAAACATTGCCAATTTCAACAACAGCGTGATGTGGTCGCAGATTTAACAAAGCGATCCAACCTACAACCTCATCATTAATCTGAATGACGTAATGAATCGCCCCTTCAAAACAAAATGCGTTTTGGAAATAATCTTGTAATTGCTGCAAATTTTGCATTTGTTCATATGGCAAATAAGTCCAGCAACTTGCATCTGGCTCCTTTTGCACGGATTGCCACAATTTCTTGATTAGCTGATTATCAAGTTGATTAGGCAACATTGGAATCAATTGCACCGTTCGCCCAACTTCAGGCTGAATCGTAAGCTGACAAGGCTCAATAAAATTTAGCGCTGCCCCCACTTCTTGTCCGAATTGATTTTGTTGTATAAATCTTTGCATCATTTTTCTTTCTATTCATTTTGCCATTTGAATGATTGTAGCCTGTAGATATTTAGATCTCTGTAATAAATCCCAAAGAAAAACTGAATAATTTTAAAGCAATAAAAACCCTCAAATGTTAACCCTGTCACTGTTCACAGATTATTTTTAGTTTTTTAAGCAATTCAACCGTTGAGTAATTTCTTTAAAGCCAAATTTCCTTTACACTATTCCCTATAAACTGTGTGCTTTTACTTTTCGATGTGAGATCGAAGCAAAAGCTGTCTGCATGCCTTTGAAAATTCGCGTGGCCTATAATTGCAATGAACCCTACTGTCCATAATTCTATGGAAGATGCTCCACACATTCGTGTTTTGGATGAGTGGCAAGAAGCTATTCCAGAAGATTTGTACATACCGCCTTCTGCATTTGAAATCCTGCTTGAGCATTTCGAAGGACCACTCGACTTCCTAATTTATCTAATCCAAAAAAACGGTTTTGACTTATTACAAGTTGATATAGCGCCAATTGCTGCTCAATATTTATCGTATATGGATGCGATGAAGTCATTGAATATCGAGCTAACAGCCGACTATATGGTCATGGCAGCTTTACTTGCAGATTTAAAATCACGCCTCCTGTTACCTAAACCTAAATCTGTCTCTGCGCATGAGCAAGACCCAAAACAAGAATTGATTGACCGTCTTGAAACCTATTTACGGATTAAACAAGCGGCCGAACGTTTAGGACAAATGTCTGTCCTTGACCGAGACACATTTGATACCAATGTCAGTTTAGGTACAGTCATTGAAAGCAATGATGGTTATGATATTAATTTGCTTCGTGATGCCATGCTCTGCGTGTTTAACCGACCAGAGCCTGTTACTCATCAAATCTTACAAGAGCCTGTGCTGCTTGAAGAGCGTATTGCATTTATTGAAAGTAGGCTTGAATCGGGCGAAGTTTTAGATTTTGCTGATTTGCTCAAGCCAAGCCAAGGTCGTATGGGTGTTGTGGTGACGTTTATGGCCATTTTAGAACTGACACGCCAACAAAAAGTACAGATTGTCGCATCAGGTGTAGAAGCACCGCTTGCAATTCAAGGAGCACGTGCATGAACACTGAATCGACTCAAATGACAGCCATGTCATCTGAAGATAATCTACATGAAATTTTGATGCAGCTTGAGGCTATTATTTTTGCGAGCGATGCTGCAGTAAGCATTGCACGCTTAAAAGAAGCCTTCCAAGACCGTTTTACCAAAACAGAATTACGCCAATACTTGCAACAACTATCCATGTTGCAACATGGCAGATCAATTGAACTTGTTGAAACCATTCAAGGTTTCCGTTTTCAAGTACGTGCAAAATATCGTAATATTATTGCACAGACCTGGCCTGAACGACCGACTCGTTTATCGCCATCCTTGCTCGAAACGCTTTCTGTCATTGCTTATCATCAACCGGTAACACGTGCAGATATTGAGCAAATTCGAGGAGTGACCAATAACAGTCAAATTTTACGTACTTTATTTGATTGGAACTGGATTAAAGAGTCTGGTTTTCGTGAACTCCCAGGAAGACCCGCGTTGTTAGTCACAACGTCACAATTTTTAAATGCTTTTGGTCTAACCACTTTAGGCCAATTGCCTCCCCTGCAGGATGCCAAGGAAGCTTTTATGGCGCTCGATGCAAATGCACCGAAGTCATAAATAGGTGAACTGTTGATGATAATTTCTAAGGTTATGCTGTCATGAGTGAAAAATTGCAAAAGGTGCTTGCACGCGTTGGTTTGGGTTCTCGCCGTTATATGGAAGAAGTCATTGCCGCTGGTCGTGTAAGCGTAAATGGGCAAGTTGCCCAAGTGGGTGAACGTATCGAACCAACTGATGAGCTTCGCATCGACGGTCGTAAAGTTCAGTTCCAAATTGAAGATGAAATTCGTCGTCGTGTGTTGATTTACTATAAGCCAGAAGGTGAAATCTGCTCGCGTAACGATCCTGAAAATCGTCCAACTGTATTTGAACAATTACCGCAAATTACTGGTGATCGTTGGGTGATGGTTGGTCGTCTAGACATTAACTCGACTGGTCTTTTGTTATTCACTAACGATGGTGAATTAGCAAACCGCCTAATGCATCCTTCTAGCGAAATTGAGCGTGAATATGCTGTTCGTGTTATGGGTGAAGTAACGCCTCAACTAAAAAACAACATGCTACAAGGTGTGGTGTTAGATGATGGCCCAGCGAAGTTTGAATCATTCTCTGAAATTGGCGGTGAAGGTATTAACCGTTGGTTCCAAGTCGTGGTAAAAGAAGGTCGTAACCGTGAAGTACGTCGTATCTTTGAATCACAAGGTTTAAAAGTAAGTCGCCTTCTACGTACTCGTTATGGTTCGGTTATTCTGCCACGTGAACTTCGTACAGGCCGCTGGATTGAACTTGATAAACAAGATATTGACAACTTAACCAAATCTGTAGAGCTAAAACCACGTCAAGGTACAGGCCTGTTTGGTATGGCAAAACGTCGTACAGAACGTATGCAAGACAAACCAATGGCTGCTCGTCGTGGTGGTTATTTACGTCAACAACGTCGTGATACCGATGAAAATCAACCACAAGTAACTGGTCAACAGTTCAACCGTGGTGAACGCCGTAATGATGGTGCTCAAGGCAATAGCTTCAATCGTGGTGAGCGCCGTGAAGGTTTCCAGGGCAATGGTTCTAACCGTAGCGAGCGTCGTAATGATAGCTTCCAAGGTAATAGCGCAAACCGTGGTGAACGTCGTAATGATGGCTTCCAAGGTAATAGCGCAAACCGTGGTGAACGTCGCAACGACAATTTTGGTAATCGTGAACGTCGTGAAGACTCAGTACCAAGCCGTGCATTTGGTGCAAATAAAGGCTTTAAGAAATTTTAATTTTAAGCCATAAAAAAAACCGCTCTTTTGAGCGGTTTTTTTATTTAAGACATTTAGGAAAATTGTTCTGTCGGTAAGCGTCCGCTGAACCCCATGCCTATTTTTTAATTTGAGTTGGATTTCCAGCGATGTGGTAGTAATTCTTCTATTTGGGTCGCTTTATGCGTCGGCAGCCTTTTCAGCACATCACTGAGATAGGC